>NZ_CP012425.1 GCF_001274875.1 Spiroplasma kunkelii CR2-3x | reverse complement strand
CATAAAAGAATATTGTTAAGGGATAAAACATTACCGAAACTCGATTAAGAATTATTATTCATTTATTCCTAAAATATCATCTATCTAGTTCAGTTTTTTTCCGACTATTAACTAAATAATCAAAAATAAATAACAAACTAAACGAACTAAATAAAATTGTTATTGGGAATAATAATCACAATCGTACATAAAAGACTACAAGCAATAAAATTACATTACTTGCTAATATCCCTAAACCAAAATATAAAGTCTTATTGCTTTTATGACTTAATTTTATGGTCTTTTCAGCGTTGTTTTTATTTTCAATAACATATAAGTCATTATTATTAACTTCTGTCTCATTTTGAGAGTTTAAATTATCTGTATCAAGCGGAATAGCAATACCCTTATTATTTTTAAGTTTTCATTTAAACATAAATTTAAGTAAAGTATGTATTTCCGATTACTGCGATTGATGTTTCTAAACCCGCACAGAAACAAAAGTAATTAAAAAAACCAGTAAAAGATATTTTCCGCGTTATAAAAAATCAAATTGCCACAAATACACTAAGATATAAAAATAATTTCATTACATTAGTTATAATTGAATAATTTTTTTGAATAAAAACGCTAATAATCACATCAATAGCAAGTGCAATTATGAATATTAAGAAAAATATCGCCCCTAGTTTTTTAAAAAATTTAGAATATTTATTTTTATCCTGCATTTTTAACCGTATAAGTGACTGTTATTGTTGAATTGTCAAACATATATGCTGAATAAATTACCGCACTAGTGTCTTTAATGTCTTTTACAGCATAATCTTTAATGTTAATTGATGTATTTTTGCCATATAAAGCGACTAGAATTTGATTAATATTTGGTGTTTTATCGTCTTTAGGAATTGTAATTTCGCCTAATTCTTTTGTTGCGATTTTATTAACAACATTTTTGTTGTGATTTTGTGAATATTGAACCCCATAATAACCACCAACAAATCCACCAGTACACAATAAAAGTGTCGCAAAAAAGGTAATAAAAACTTTAAGGCGTGATTTTTTCTTTTCCTTAATACTTCCTTTATTAATACCTTTATTTCGTGCTAAATTAATTCGTTGGTTTAATAATTGTTGTTGTTCTTTATTTAATTTAAGTTGGTTTGCATTTAATGCCATATTTTTTGTGTTCCTCCATTTCTTTATAAATATCTTGTTAGGGTATAACACTTTATACCGATTTTGATAGTTTCTTCTGTGTTTTTAGATTTTTTCGCGTTTACTTAAATAATTCTTCTAAGTTTTTACGCGATTTCGTAATTAACTCTAATTCTTTTTCTGCATTTTTTAATTGCGGTTCTATGTTTTTAATCAAATTTAACTTTTTTTTCATAGTTTCAATTAAATTTTGCAGTTTTTTTACTTCTTTTGTATTGCGATTAATCGCATTTGATACAATTTGCGTCTTTTTTATTACAATTCCCCCCATTTCTTTTCAAAATTAGAAGTTTATTGAATATTTTTTTATTATTTTCAAAATTATTTAAAACAAATTAAAAAAAATATTTAACTTCTGTAACCATTCCAAGATAGAACAAAGTTAAATATTAAAAATAAAAATTTATTTTCTTAAATTAAAAAAAATATTTAACTTCTGTAACCATTCCAATTTGGAACAAGCAAATATCTTTGCTTATTATAATTATAATATTATTTTTATTAAATTACAAATATAAATATTTAATAAATTGTATAATTTTATTGTTGTACTAAGGACCTGTAACCCCTTGGTACAACATTTTTTATTTTAAAAATAAAAACTATCTTTATTTAAAGATAGTTTTATCCTAAACAGATGAATTTATAAGTAAATCAAAGAAAATATTTAACTTCTGTAACCATTCCAATTTGGAACAAGCAAATATAAATTAAAATATCTCATCTGCTAAATTAATTTTAGCATTGAAATAAAATTTTTTAAATGTTAAAAACAAGTTAAAATTATATCAAAACTACAATTTTCACATTTACTTAAATCTTCATCTAAACTTATTAATTTATGTATAGTTTTTTTTCATAATTATTAATAAATTCTCTTATACTTTTTGTGGCTTCTTATTGTTTTAAATTTTTGGTAAAACAACAACAAATTCTTTTTCCCCTGTTGCTTTATTTTTTCCAGAAATTATTATTGTAATTTTTTTGGATGTTGATAAATCAATATGTCGTAGTTGCATATGATTAAAATAATCTTTAAAACCTATTATAAAATCATTTTCTGTTAATGAATTATCAATTGTTTTTATTGCTTCTAAAACTTTTGGTTTTAGTGCATTAAAAACCTCATATTCTTTTACCTCATCTGGTTTAGTAGCCTCAACTTTAATTGGAGAATTAATAGAATTAATAAATAAAATATTTTTCTCAATTTTTCATTTTAGTTTTTTGTTTTCATCTTGTAGTTTTTTGTTTTCATCTTGTAGTTTTTTGTTTTCATCTTGTAGTTTTTTGTTTTCATCTTGATTGTCTAAATTGTCTAAATCTTTATTTGTTTTTACTTTTTCAACACCACAAGAAATAATACTACTTGCCCCTGTTGTAATTAAAATAATCGCTTTTAAAATACTTAATATTTTTTTCATAATTAATCTTTTCTCCCTTTATATATTTTGTAATATTTTTAAATATGTATTTAAAAATATTACAATTTATTTTTTACGATTTTCATACTTATTTTATTTCCTTGATAAATTCTTCGTAGGCTTGTTTTTGCCGCCAATAATATTGACTATCTCAAATACTTGATAACTCATTTTCACTTGTTAAAAAAGTTTCAGAACTTTTTAATATTATTTTAGAACAATAATTTAAAAATCCCTTTTCATCTAATCACTCATTAATTAATATTAAATTTTTATCACTTTTTATATTATTTAATATTATTTTATATTCTGGTATTTGTCTTTTTTCTTTTTCACAAATATATTTTAAAGTATTAATTAAATCTAAAATTCCTTTAAATGCTCCCAAACCTTCATTAATAGGAATTATAATCAAGTCAGAAATAATTAATCAATTTAAACTTAATTCATCTACTGTTGGTGGGTAGTCAATTAACACATAATCATAACTATCAAATGTTTCTTTATTCGTTAAATAAATATTTTCAGCAACAAAAAATTTATGATTATTTTCGTAAAATTCTTTTAATAAAAAGTTTACTTTTTTTACTTTTTCGCCGCCAACAATATAATCAATTTCTTTATATTTTGTTTTTTGAATAATTCTTTTTAAAGAACTATTTTTATTTAAAATAAAACATTCTGCTATTGTTTTATCTAAATTAATTTCATTTCCTTTTAATTCAAAAGTTATTGTTGCTTGTGGATCTAAATCAATTACTAAAACTTTTTTATTATCTAAAGCAAATTTATAGGCAACATTTTTACAGAGTGTAGTTTTTCCAACTCCACCTTTTTTATTACAAAAACTAATCATCTTCATTATTATTTTTTTCCTTTCCGTATCTTTCTCTTAAAATTTTATTCATAAGAGTTGTATATTTTCATTCTTTTTCTTTTGCTTCTTTTTTAAACGCTTCTACCAATTTTTTTTCACATGTCATAGTTGGTATTTTTTGTTTTCAATATTTTTCATTTTCTTTTTTAAATGCCACTGTGTCTTCAATTTTTTCTAGTGTTTTTCTGTTTTTTTCACTTGTAATTGGCATTAATATCTTTTCCTTTCCTCTAATTTAGAGTTTAAATACTCTAAATATTCTAAGTTAATAATATCTTAATTATATTAGTTTTTTCATAAAATACTCCAAAGAATATTTAGAGTATTTTATAAATAAATTTATTTTAATTTGACTTGTTTGAAATATAATGTTAAATGTTTTGTGGATTGTTTTGTTAGGAAAATAAAAAAATAAAAGCAAAAATAAAAACATCACGAAAAATGTTTTACTAATTCAAAACTATTTTTTAATATGTAGTTGGACACTTGTGGTTTAACTTTCGTCCCTGTGTCTCTAATTCTTGCTATTATGTTTATTTATTAATTGAACATTGGGTCATCCAAGTCAGTTAATAACTGATTGATATCAACAGTCCGTTTTTTATCGGTTGATTGATATTTTTTATTTTCATAATCAGAATTAAATTTGCTGATTACATCATTTTCAGATACTTTCGTATCTGTTTTTTGTTTACGGTTCATTAAAAGAGCGTTTAACTGTTCACGTTGTTCTTTTGCTTGTTGGCGGTGTCATTCCATACTTTCCTGCACGTTTTTAAATTGCAAAAAAAATGGGTTTGCTTTTTGCATATTTTTAAACCGTTGTTGCTCCACAGTTAAATAATGAAAACCAACCAAGTTGTATTTTTTCATTAACTCTTTCCCCGTAATTTTTTCTTTTCAATTTTTTTCCGCGTCATAAACATTATAAGTATAATGTGGTTTAATGCCAATTAAATAATTCTCTTTGTTTTTGTCTAAATGACAGAATTTTTTAGATGATGAAATATAAATTGTTCCAAAACGAACCATATTACTTTTTTCAGTATAGTTTTTTTTCACATTTTTTTTCGATGTGAAAATATTTGATATATCCTTATTTGGATTTAATTGATTAAATGCTTGTGCTTCATTTTGAATTAATAATTCTTGCATAATTTTATTTCTCCTTTATTTATTTTTTAATTAGATGTTTAAAATCGTATTCAAAGAAATAAACAAAAAATAAGTAAAACAATATTTTTCATTCTATTTAAACTTTAATTAGAATTGAGACCTCTAATTTACTTAATTATATCAGTAAATAAAAAAAATAGAAATTAAATTTCTATTTTTTAAGCAATGAATATTTTTAAATATTTTTTAATTTAAGATATTAGTTTAATACATTAATGGTTTTTGAATATACAATTCTAAAATATTTAATTGTAAAAAGTTGCTATATACAACTCAAAATATTTAATTAGATTTTTAAATTAAAAAACCATTTATAAAAAAATTAAAAAGACTATAACTAAATATTTGTAAACGCAAATTGTATAAACAACTTAAATACTTAGTTGTAATCTTTCTCACAACTAAGTTAATTTAATTTTATATTTTTCTAATTTAAAGTCAAATTAAATAAAAAATGTAAGAGTGGGCGTTTACTACCACTCTTACATAATAATATTAACAAGAATTTAAGAGGTCTCAATTCTAAAATTCAAATTAATATAAAAAATTTGTTTTGCTTTGTTAAAAATATGCAAAAAGCAAGGAATAAGTTTACAATTAAATATTTTCTTATTCGTTTTAATTATAACACTATATTTTTTAAGTTCAAATTAAGGAAAAATAAAAAATGATGTTTATAAGACATCATTTTTATTTATATGTTAGTTATTATTTATTTTTTTTAGTTTTCTTTCTTTAATTATTTTAATTAGTCCTAATATTCCTATTACTACATATGTTAAACCAATTAAAATACTAATTATTAAAACAAAAATACCCCCAAATTGTAAATTACTATTTTTTGTAATTACTCCTAATAAAATTAGCACTATTCCAAATAATGAAAACAAAGCAAAAGCACCAAGTAAATAAATATAGTTTTTATTTAAAAATTTTTTTGTATCTTTTTTCATTTGTTTTTTATTCTTTCTATTTCTTAATTATTATACATTAAGAACGAATAAAGATACATTATCTACATTTCTAAATAGAATATTGCTTTTGTCAAAGTTAGAATTTATAAATTCTGAATTAGAATTGTCAAAGTCAAAGTCTTTTAAATTAAATTCAGTCGTGTTTTTGCTATCTAAATTTAATAATAAGCACTTATCTATTGTTAAAATAACAAGATTGTTTTTATAGCGTGTTATTTTACATTTATCAATATTGATATTGGCAATATTATTATCGTTAGTAAACACTTTTAAGGTATTGTTTTCATAAATAGTAAAATAATAATTGCCTTGATAGATATAAAATAGATTTTTATTAAATAAATTTTTATTTAAGTTTATATCTGTAATGTTTTTAAAATCTTTTTCAACAAATTTTTTTAAATATTTATCATAAAATAATATAACCATACACCCATCTTCGCTATAAACATTATATCCAATATATAAATCATTTTCAGATAAGATAAAATATTGTCCGTAACTACTTATGTTGTTATATATTTCATATTTGTAATTATCAGTTATTAAATCATCTAAGATAATAACTTTTTTAACTACCTTAAGGACGTCGCTATATGTTATAAAATAATTTTTAAAGATATAATAATTCGTTTTAACATTATTTTCTAAAATATAATTGTATATCGTTTTTTGTTTATTGAAGATAACTAACTTGTTTGTATTTGTGTTAAAACCCGCTATTTTAATTTTTGCTTTATCTATTTTTTCATAATCATAAATATTATTTGGTAAAAAATATAATAGAAATACGTAATTTGTTCCTTCATCATTTATAAATAAATCACTATCATTAATTATTAAATCTTGATTATCTTTTTTAATACTTTCATTTGAAATCACATAAAACTTATTTTTATATTCGGGTATTTGAATAATGATAATTCCATTTTGATAGGTTATTGTTTTTCCTATTATTGGTTTATTTTTATAAATTAAAGTATGGATATAATAATTTCTAGTTAAAAAATCAAATTGAAATAATTTTATTTCTTGTCTTTGGTTGCTATAAATTATATTAAAGGTTGTTTTGCTTGCTTGGTTTATATAAAACGGAGCATTAAAAGGTGGTTCTAAATCAATATCAAAATTAGTACCACTATTTAAATTAATATATTCAATGCTCTTATCATCTACTAAACCTAATTTAAATTTATTGCCGTTTTTTAATATAATTAGTTCTTTGTTATCAAATTCCCCGATTGCCTTTGCTACTTTTTGATTTTCAATCGGAGTTATTTTACTTTCTGAATTAATAAATTTAATTTTGTTTTCCGTATCATAATAAATATATTGGTTGTTGTTTAAAGAAATATAATTATTTACTTTAAAATCATTAGCAATATAAGGTTTTAAATAATCATATAAATAATCATTATTAGTATTAAACTCAATATTACTGACCGATGTTGCGATAGGGGAGTTTGGTATTGGAATAGGGGAAGGTTTGTTATTTGGTACACAAGACCAAATATAAATTGCTGGCACCATTCCTAAAAAAATAAAAAATGCACCAATTAATAATCTTCGTCCTAGATTTTTAGTTAATCGCTCGTGTAAATTTTTCATTTTATCTCCTTTCTATTTTTTTATTTTCTTAATTAGCAAAATTAATATGATAAAAATTAATAAAATTAATACATATCAGCAAATAGTAAAAATATTCATTGCCTTTTTAACCGTGTTTAATTTTGATAATAAATAAGTTTGATTATTTAATTCGTTATGTGGGACATCAACTTTATAAAAAAAGTAAATTAAGATGTTAACCGTTATATTAACGACAATTAAAACGCTTAATAAAGTTAAAAATAAAATATTATTACCAAATGCATAGTTATATTCTTTAAAAAAGAAAATAATTTCTTTGTTTGAAAACAAAATTCCAAACA
>NZ_CP012424.1 GCF_001274875.1 Spiroplasma kunkelii CR2-3x | reverse complement strand
CTATTATCATATCAATATCTTAAAATTTTATTCATAAGAGTTGTATATTTTCAATCTTTCATTTTTGCCTCGTCTCTAAATTTTTGCACTAATTCTACTTCACAAGTCATTGGCGGCAAAATATTTTTTCAATTTCGTTTTTTAAATTCTTTAACATTTTTAAAACTAGATAATTTATTTATATTTTCTTCAATATCACTAATTTTTTCATCGTTATTTGAATTATCTATTTTTTTTAAACTGCTTATCGTATTTATAATTTTTGGCATTTTTTACTCCTTTTTATTACTATATCACAAATATCACAGGTGATATAATAAAATAAATAATATTTTTTTCTTTAATTTATTTATTTTTTATTATTATATCACAAATATCACAAGTGATATAATAAAATAAATAATAATTTAAATTTTATTACCATTTATCCGTGAAAATAAATTTCAATGCGTTACAGACAACGATATTAAAACAAGCAATGAAAAACCCCTATTTTATAAGGGTTTTGTAATAATGGTATAATATTTGAAAATACGAATAAGGAAAGGAGAAAAAGATGACATACAACACAGTAAACATAATAGACTTTATTGATAAATTTTTTGAAAATAAAAAAGAAAATAGTAATGTACAAAATAAAGAACACATCAATAACTTAAAAATTAAAGTACAATGGGATAGTGGCAAAATGACATATATTGAAAAGTTATAAAAAGAAATCACAAAAGAAAAAAAATATCAAGTAAAAATATTTAATGTTTTAGAGTATGAAATTTCTAACAATATTTTTATAAGTGTACTATGTGATATATTAAATTTAGTATATGATATTAAAACCGAAAATGAAAAAAGTATAAAATCATTAAAGAAAGTATTAAAAAATTTAGCCATTGTTGCTGGACATGGTTTGACTTATGCTTTAGACTTCTGAATACCAAGTGCGAGTGCGATGATTAGAGGTTGTTCAAATAAAAAAATTGAATTAGATAAAAAAACAAAAGAACAAATAATAAGTGAAAAAAAGTGGTGAAGACCCATTATTTAAACTAATTAAAACTAATCAATACTATAAATTACTAAATGAAAGTATTAAAATTATTAAAAGTTTAATTGGTAAAAAATATATAATAATTTTTTATGAATTAGACAGATGTACTACCCTTAAAATGATTGAATTTTTAAGTATTATTAAAAATATATTATTTAACTTAAATAATTGTTTTTTATTGTTAGTTATAATTCAGATAGAATAAACAAAATGTTTAGTCATAATGAAAATGATAAAAATGTAAAATATAATGATAAAATTTTTTATAATACTATAAATATTGAATTTTTAACTGATTTTAATTATTCAATTTATAATTAAATTATAATTAAAATGAAATATTTAATAATAATAATATATTAGAAAAATTCATAAATGGTAATTTTAATATTAAAAAAGAATATAATTATAGACAAAAACAAAAATTAGAAAAATTATATTTTAAGTTTAATAAAAATTTAATATATTATTATTCATATAGTACAAAAAAAACATATTTGAATTATTTATATTGTGATTTTTAAAAAATAGAGAAGAAAACACAATTTGATTTAAAAATTTAAATAATAATAATAATAATAATAATTAGATAAATATAATAAGTCAGAATACGAATTATACAATAGTGAGATAATTAATGAATAATTTTAAACATTACTACTAACAAAAAATACAATTTTAATAAAAGTAAGCGATAAATTTTCTTTTTTATTTAAAATTTGTATACCTTTTATAAAAAATAAAGAACAAATTAAAAATATCAAAATAAATTTTAAAGAAATAAATGAAATATATTCTGAAACACTTTCAATAAAAAGTATTAATTTTTATATTATTTGAGAAATAAATTTCAATGAAATAAAAAACATTTTAGATCAAAGTTTTATTAATTTTATTGAATAAATAAATAAAAATGTTGATTTTGAAAAAAAACACTATGAAAAATATAAGATAATTATATCATTGATTTTTATAATAATTTTAAATTTAATTTATAAGTATTTTTACTCTTTATTGTTTCAGATTTCATAGGTGTGTTGTGTCGGATAAGCACCAATAGTGTTGATTTGATTTTTACCATTTCGATAATATAGCCACAATCAATAAAATTCATCATATTCATATTTTAAAAAAATAACAGCATTTCAATTTAAGTCAAACACTAAAAATTAATCCCATTTTTTATTAATATGTAAATTCTAATAAATCAATTATAAACTAAGTTATAATTATATTGAGAGTTTTAACCACTCCCTAAATGTCCAAAAAAAATTAGGCGGTGGTTTAATGGAATTGTTACAAATCATTTGTGACATTCTTAAAATAATCACGCTACTATTGCAAATTATTTACATAATTAAAAAATTATCCGAATAGGATAATTTAATGTCTTAGTGGAGTGGTTAACTCTCACTTTTTTTAATGTCCAAATTAATATTATCATAAAAAATTATTTTTTGCATTCACAAGTATTATCTTGTGAATTTGTTTTTTCATTATTACAATTACACTCACAGTTGCAATTACTTTTTTCTTGTTTCATTTTCACACCCACTTTCATATATATTATAATCCTATTTAAATATTTATTTATCATTTAAAATTTCGTAGGTGTTTAGTTATGGTGTGGATCAAATAATGACTTGTTGTTGTTCTGTTTTAAAGTCGTCTTTGTCAATTTGACTTTGTATTCAGTTACCAAGTGTTTGCGTTGGGGTAATTTAATAGATTTGTCTACCATTGCGTAGTCATTTCGTATATCCATATAATTTTTTATTAAAGCAACTTGGTGATTTTTGTGTTTGATCAAATTCGACATAAATTTCTATATCATCGTTTTTTTGTGATAATTAAATCAGGGTAGGTGTTGAGGTCATCGTTTTCTATTTTTAACTCCCACTCCGTTTGATAGTGTTCGATATCGGTTTGTGCGACAAGTCATTTAATCAACATATCTTGGTGCGGGAGTTAATAAAAATTAATTTTAATACTTTTTTTATGTTCTCGCCCTAAAAAGGAATTTCCTTTGTGTGTTAAAACATAAATGTTTTTGCGAGTTAATTTATTAGCAGTAATCATTTTTTTATTAACTAATACTGCCAAACGATTTTGTGTTGATTTAATATTTTTATTTAGTAACAAAGATATTTATTATAAATTTAAGTACCCTCATTTATTAATCATATCTATAATTTTAATCTGCTCTGTCATAATATCAACTCCTTACCAAGTACACTTGTATTACTAACGGGCGGGGTTTTTTCTTTTTTGTGTTCGCTTTTTTCTTTTAAGGACACGGGCAATAAAAACTCACCACTGTGGAACACAAACATTAACCCCAAACCCCAAGCTATCAACAACGCTGGGGTAATATGGGGTTTGGGGGTACTTCGCATGCCAAAATGATTGTTGTTCCGCAGTATAAGCAATATTTTTATATAAGAGTACTATATTCTATATTTTTATATAAATTAAATCTTAAATTTTAATATATTTAGTACTTTTAAAATAAGATACTGCTAAATTTATTAAATAAATTTAGTTTTGGTATAGTAATGATATTTATCTTGGTTTTTTATTGGAAAAAATAGATAATAAAAATAAGTGATTTTCTAAACAGCAAAAACGATATGATAAAGACCATATCTTGATTGTTTATTAGTTGTCTTGCTACACTGTGGTTTTACGCAAGTTCTGTGCTTTGTTGGTAGGGGAGTTAAGAACTCAATAGGGGAGTTAAGAACTCAATAGGGGAGTTAGTCTAAGTTGTCTAATTCCACCAGTAATTGTTTGAGTTCTTCTTCGGACATTTCTGGTGGCTCCCCCTTGTTTTTTTCATAGTGTGTGTTAAAATTATTAATAAGAGAATAATTCTCTTGTAAGTCATTTTTTAATTTATTTGCAGAATACTTGTTTTTTATGAAAGTTTAGTATTCTGCTTTTAATTTGTTGCTTTCAGCGCAAATTTGTTTGCGTGCTTGTTGGTAAGTTAACCCACTTAAAAATGGGTTAGTTGCTTGTTCTTTTTCGTATCTTCGAGCAGACACAGTTAAATAATGCAATTCTTTAATTGCGGTGTCGCGGATTGCTTGATAACCTGCCAAGCGATATTTATTATTATCACTTGTGTTATAAATTCAGTAGGTAAAGAACATATCAATTCCAATTAAAAAGTATTTACCAGTTTTGTCTAAGAAACACATTTTTTTGGAACACAAAGAAACTTGTCATAAATTTTTACCTTATAACTATTATTACGAGTGGGGTGTTGGCGAACACATTTTTTCGGTAGGTAAAAATTTGAGACATGTTTTTTTCGTCAAGTTGATTAATAATTTTATGATTAAATCCATTTATTTCGATAAAGTGATAATTAATTAGTTCTGTTTGTTGTAATGTTTTCATATTATTTGTCCTTTCCAATAATAGTTAATTGTTCAAATTGTTTTTTTAGTTCTTTAAGTCCTTTTTTAACTGTTTCATTTTCTTCTTGTAATTTATCAAATTTAATTGATTCTGTTATAGTCATTATTCTTTCTCCTTAATTAATAGTTAATTGCATAATAATATGATCTTTTGGGTGGTTTTGAGCGAATTTAAGCCCCTATTCAGCGTTGATATTTTTTAAAATATAAATCCATATTCTTTGGTTTGATTTCAACGCTGATATAAACTTATTTTTTTTCTTATTTTGATATATGAAATATAAAAAATAGGTAGAATGATTTTTTTCACTCTACCTATACACAAAAATTAAAAAATGTTATAATTTAACCAAGAACCACCACAAATGTGCGGTTCAGTTAAATTATATATTAACCTAATTAAGTGGGGGCAAAACCATTTAATAGGTATATAGAAGAATGACCTGCTAAGTCATTTTCTTTTTGTTTATTTAGTCGTTTTTATTTAATCTTCTTTGTGATAAAATAAAAACAACTAAATAAACAAAAAGAAAATGACTTAGCAGGTCATTCTTCTATATACCTATTAAGTGGTTCTTTGTACCGCTTAAATAGGACTTATTGATTTAACACCCACCTTTTTCTGGTAGGTCAGTTAAATTATAACATTTATTTAACTTTTGTGTATAGTTAGAATGAAAAAAAATCATTCTACCTATTTTTTTATTTATATAAAAATATTATCAAATTCCACAATAGATATTGTGATTAGCATGGAAAAAAAGAGCTAGAAAGGACATAATGATATGCGACGAGCAAGTTATATTGATACAAAAATTGATTATGATCAAAATGATGTTCAAAAAGATCAACGAAAAGAAAAACAATGAAAAATTGAAAATCACCCTGGTCGATTGGCTTTAAAGCAGTGAGAGAAACATTGAAAAAGTGCTTGATTTGAAAACTTAACCAAAGAAAAACAAAAAAAATACAAACTAATTACCAACAAACTAGCTTTAGACAAGAAAAAATTTGAATTGGTAAAAATTCACCAGGAATGAAAACGTAACTGATACAACAATTTAGATAAAGAAAAACAACGCGAATATAAAAAAGGCGTTGAAAAAATTAAAAAAGAACACAATTTATAAAGGTTTTTTAAAAAACTTGATGGTCTCCGAAAATACTATAAAGACAATTACCAAGTCCACTGAATTACCCCAACACAAACACTTGGTAACTGAATACAACGCCAAATTGACAAAGACGATTTTAAAACCGAACTACAACAAGTCATTATTTGATCCACACCATAACTAAACACCTACGAAATTTTAAATGATAAATAAATATTTAAATAGGATTATAATATATATGAAAGTGGGTGTGAAAATGAAACAAGAAAAAAGTAATTGCAACTGTGAGTGTAATTGTAATAATGAAAAAACAAATTCACAAGATAATACTTGTGAATGCAAAAAATAATTTTTTATGATAATATTAATTTGGACATTAAAAAAAGTGAGAGTTAACCACTCCACTAAGACATTAAATTATCCTATTCGGATAATTTTTTAATTATGTAAATAATTTGCAATAGTAGCGTGATTATTTTAAGAATGTCACAAATGATTTGTAACAATTCCATTAAACCACCGCCTAATTTTTTTTGGACATTTAGGGAGTGGTTAAAACTCTCAATATAATTATAACTTAGTTTATAATTGATTTATTAGAATTTACATATTAATAAAAAATGGGATTAATTTTTAGTGTTTGACTTAAATTGAAATGCTGTTATTTTTTTAAAATATGAATATGATGAATTTTATTGATTGTGGTTATATTATCGAAATGGTAAAAATCAAATCAACACTATTGGTGCTTATCCGACACAACACACCTATGAAATCTGAAACAATAAAGAGTAAAAATACTTATAAATTAAATTTAAAATTATTATAAAAATCAATGATATAATTATCTTATATTTTTCATAGTGTTATTTTTTCAAAATCAACATTTTTATTTATTTATTCAATAAAATTAATAAAACTTTGATCTAAAATGTTTTTTATTTCATTGAAATTTATTTCTCAAATAATATAAAAATTAATACTTTTTATTGAAAGTGTTTCAGAATATATTTCATTTATTTCTTTAAAATTTATTTTGATATTTTTAATTTGTTCTTTATTTTTTATAAAAGGTATACAAATTTTAAATAAAAAAGAAAATTTATCGCTTACTTTTATTAAAATTGTATTTTTTGTTAGTAGTAATATTTAAAATTATTCATTAATTATCTCACTATTGTATAATTCGTATTCTGACTTATTATATTTATCTAATTATTATTATTATTATTATTATTTAAATTTTTAAATCAAATTGTGTTTTCTTCTCTATTTTTTAAAAATCACAATATAAATAATTCAAATATGTTTTTTTGTACTATATGAATAATAATATATTAAATTTTTATTAAACTGTATACTGTAAAACTAAACGATAAAAAGTTAATAAAACTATAACAAATTAAAAATAAAAATCAATAATTATAAAAAATAACAAATTAAAAATAATATTTTTAATATTTTAAAATTAAATATAACAAAAAAATAGATTTTATTAATCATTCACAAATATTAATTTAATTTGAAAAAAATTTTTTAAAATATTGTCTTGATGTAAAATTTCCCAAACAAGGTCTAATTGTGGTTAATCAAGTTGGCATAATACATCTCCTTTCATAAATTAAAAAATTGAAATTTACAAACTAGCTCCACTCCATTAAAAAACATTATTGAATAAATTATTCCGCGTAATTTATTAGCGGATAATTTATTCTTTTACTTTTTAATTTCAATATCTTTTGCAATCTTATTAGCATTATTAATAACATTATCTTTACCATACTTTTTCACTAGCGACTGCAAAATAAAATATTGCTTTGTTTACATAATTTCAACCTCCTATAATTAACTTAAAAAAGTTAATTAAATTAATAGTTAACTTTTTATCGGTTGGCATTTACAATTTACAAACTTAAAATAGAATTTTGCTAATTTTTGTTTTTGTCTATAATTATATTCTTTTTTAATATTAAAATTACCATTTATTATGATTATGTGTTGCTTGACTATCCACCAACAGTAAACGAATTGAGTTTAAACTTTTTATTAATAAGTGATTTAATTTTAATTCCAATTAATGAAGGACTGGAGGCATTTAAAGGAATTTTAGACTTGACAAATACATTAAAATTTATTTGTGAAAAAGAAAAGAGAAAAGTATTAAAATATAAAATATTATTAAATAATATTAAGAGTGATAAAAATTTAATTTTAATTAATGAATGATTAGATGAAAAGGGTTTTTGGATGTTTGTTATAAAACAGTATTAAAAAGTTCTGAAACATTTTTAACAAGTGAAAACGAATTGGCGAGTATTTGAGATAGTCAATATTATTGACGCCAAAAACAAGCCTATGAAGAACTCATTAAGGAGATAAAATAATTATGAAAAAATTAGTAATATTGATGAAAATATAAATAAATTATCTAGTTTTAAAAATATGGGTAATAAAAATAAACCAGAAAAACCCCTTATAAAATAATGGTTTTTAATATAAGAATATGTTAAATTATACCGTTTAAATTGACCTAAAAATTTCACAATAATAATAATCATTTTTTTTGATACAATTTCTTTGTATCAAAATTTATTAAATATCAACTTAGTAATATAAAACAATAATAACAATTTCAGAAAGGAAATAATGAGATGAAAAAACTATTAAGTATATTAACCATTACTGGGGCCGCAATGCCAAATGTTATTGCTGTCAGTAGTTATCAAAAACAACAAAAAAAGGAATACTCACAAGATAAAATTAATTATGAATTTTTTCTTAATGAACCTAATAAAATATTTTTTACATTTTCAGAAAAAAGATGAAAAGAAATAAAAGATAACGAAATTGAATTATATAATAATCATATTAGGAATAAATATCTTATGAATCTAATAGTAACCTATAACTTTTTAATATTTTATTTAGTGTTTAATAATCAAATTCTTAGAAATAATATTGCCAACGTTAGATTTTTATTTTAAAATGTTTAGAACAATTTAAACCCAATAATTTAGTATAGTCCCCTACTTAAAACCATTATTTTATAAGGTTTTTTGTTAATTTCTTGTTTTATCATCGTAGTCTGTGGCGCACTGAGCGTTATTTTCGTGGGGAAATGGCAATAAAAATATAAAATTAACTAATTTATAATACTATTAATACAATAAAAATATTAATAGTATTTAAAGAAAGGAAAATAAAATGCTAAAATTAAAAAATGTTTTATTAAAAAATAACTCTAGTTTTGATAGTTTTTCACAAGTTAAAAAATTAGTTTCATATTTTAATAAAAAAGAATATAAACAAAGACCACATCAGTTAAAAATTCCAACGATGAAATGTAAAAAAATGGTAGAAGCATTTAAAAAAGAATCACAAAATAAAAGACAAAATAAAACAATTAAATCCACAAGTAAATATTAGTAAAATCAAAGTTACCAATATAACTACATAAATAACTACATAAAGTGCTAAAGTTACTTCAAATGATATAAATATTTATACTGGAAATTAATGATGATTTCCAAAATGAATTTTTTACTGATATGGTTAATTATTTTTTTGTTGAAAAAGAAGCTAAATATCATAGAAAAAATAAATAAGTCTTAAAAAAGAAGAAACTAAATAAAAAAGAAAAACTAACTCGCCAACTTGATTTTAAAAATAACAACGCCGATATAGGGTTTGGTGCGTGCGGTGGATGAGTTTATAGTTCATCCGAACGACCTTAAAACTCTTAAAATTGGTGAATGTTAATTAAAAAAAACGCTTTCGAGTGACAAGTTATTTATTAAAAAATAGCGGTTAATTCTATATTTTTATTTAAATTTTTATTATATAATATATATATAGCTATAAAAAAAAGAAAGCAGATAAAATAATTATGAAAAAATTATTAAGTTTATTAAGTGTATTAACAATTAGTTGAGCAGCAATGTCAAATATCATTGCTATAAGTTCTTATGAATACCACAAACGACAAGCACCACCAAGTTTACAAGAACTTATTACAACAATTAATATTGGTGAAATTGAAATCAATGATCAAGAACACATTATTGCAAGATTGCGTGAAATTAATCACCCAATTTTATCAAGACCAGATTTTTTAGAAAATATGGTTGTTGAAGATATTACAAGAACTAGTGCAATAATACATGCAAGAGAAAATATCCAATCAAATACACATCCAATTCCAAGTAATATTAATTTTACACTAAATTTTACAACTCAAAGACCAAGACTTTCGACAGTTATTACAAATATAAATTTAGGAAATATAATTAATAATTCTTTTTTTAATGTTTTTAATTCAGTAATAAGATTAAATCCTCAAATATATGATTTATACCAATCAATTAGTTTATCAATTTTTGATATAACAACAAATTCAGCAATAATTAGAAACGAAAATACTTTAGAAACTGTAACAGTAAATTTTAATACCAATTACTATTCATTAGAATCATTATTAACCGTTACTGATTTAGGTGAAATACCAGATAATTTACCTGGCACTATTTTAAATGAAATTTTAAAATTGAATCCAAATATAGATATAAGTTATATAAGAAGTATTTTTAATATTACAACTAATTCGGTAATAATTGAAGGAAATTTACCAAGTAGTACTTATAATGATAGGGGTGATGATGGTTATTATAATATATGACATGATACTGTTAATGTTTCTTTTAGTTTAAAACAAGAAAATATTTATGCAACATTAAAACCAATAGAAAATCATTCTACAACACCAGAAAATATTTATGCAACATTAAAACCAATAGAAAATCATTCTACAACACCAGAAAATATTTATGCAACATTAAAACCAATAGAAAATCATTCTACAACACCAGAAAATATTTATGCAACATTAAAACCAATAGAAAATCATTCTACAACACCAGAAAATAAATCTACAAAAGAAACATTAATAACTAATCAAAAAATTTTTGATAAATTTAATAATTTATCAAAAAAACAAAAACAAAAAAAACTAAATGAAATTAATCAACATTATCAAAATTTATCTAAAAATGATAAAACAATGTTTAAAAAGAAATTAGAAATACTAGGTACATCATTGATTGGTGGCGGAATTAGTGCTATTGGAACAAAAATAATTATTGGTAGTGGTGGAACCAACAGTGCTATAACTGCAGAAGAAACCGAACTTACTCCTCTTTTATCAGCAAGTACAACAGAAAATTTAGTTGTTGCTGAAACTGTTACTGCTGTTGAAACAGTGGCAGTTGAAGGAACAGTTATAGGAGCAGAAACTACTACTAGTTTAGCTTTAGCTCCAGAAACTTTGGGTTTATCATTAGTAATTGGTGGATTAATAATTGCAGGAACTTCTATAATTTGATGAATTAATTCAAGTACAAACATTACAACAAAACATGAATCAAATAATCAATATAATGAAATTGAAAAATATTATAAATTTTTAGCACATGATCAATTAAAATTAGGTATTGATAATAGTAAATGAAATAAAATTAAAGAAATTTATCAAGAAAATACAAATAATTATAAAGAGTTTAAAAATAAAGTAAAATTAATAATTTCTAATTTTCATAAAGAAAATCATAGTGGTTGGCATGAATTAATTACTAATGATGATATTAATATTTTAATTAAAGTTATGTACAATAATTTTCAAAAATTAAATAATCATTTTTCTTCTTCTAGTAATAATCAAGGTTGAAAAGTTGTAACTAATACAGTTGGAAGTTACTTTAAAATTGAACAAGAATAAAAAACAAAAAACAAACAAAACTATTAATTATGAAAAATATAATGAAAAATTAACTCGCCAATTGCTTAGATTTATTTATTCATCATTTAAATAAATAAAAATTATATAATGTAATTGGTTATCTTTTAAAGATAACTCCTTTATAAAGTTTTAAACAAAAAAATCGGTAAAAGGAATATCTATTTCAATAGAAAACACCCCGATTTATTAGGGTGTTTTTATTTTTTAACAAATTATTTGTATATTTTTATAATTTGCTATATAATAAATTTGTTAGCACTTTAAATGCTATAACAATTAAAAACGGAAACACACTAATTTTGAACTAACTGTGTTTCCATAGACATCTTAACATATTTTACTTACCATTTAGGATATGTTTATTAATTATTATAATGTTTGTGGAAATAGCAGTCTGTTATTTCCTTTTTTATTTGTTTTTGAAAAAAGGCATTGATGTTAAATTATTTAATCTTCTTTGTGATAAAATAAAAACAACTAAATAAACAAAAAGAAAATGACTTAGCAGGTCATTCTTCTATACACCTATTAAGCGGCCGGCAAAGCCAATTAGTAGGGTCTTATATAATTTAGCTGAACCGCACATTTGTGGTGGTTCTTAGTTAAATTATAACATTTTTTAATTTTTGTGTATAGGTAGAGTGAGAAAAAGTTCATTCTACCTATTTTTTTTATTTCATATATCAAAATAAGAAAAAATTTAGTTTTTATTATCGTTGAAATAACCAAAAAGAATATTATATTTTCTAAATTTTGAAAAATATCAACGCTGATAAGGGGTTTAAATATTGTCAAAACCGCAGAAAGGAGCATATTATTATGCAACAATTGCAACAAACAGAACAAAAAAAATATCACTTTGTGAAAATAAACGGATTGGAATACAAAGTCATTAATCAACTTGACGATAAAAAACATATTTCTAATTTTTACTTACCGAAAAAAATTGTTCGCCAACACCCAACTCATAAAGACAGTTATAAAATAAAAATTTATGACAAATTTATTTGTGTACCAAAAAAAATGTGTTTCTTAGACAAAACTGGTAAATACTTTTTGGTTGGTCTTGATATGTTCTTTACCTACTGAATTTATAACACACAAGATAATAACAAATACCGCTTGGCAGGTTATCAAGCAATCCGCGACACCGCAATTAAAGAATTGCATTATTTAACTGTGTCTGCTCGAAGATACGAAAAAGAACAAGCAACTAACCCATTTTTAAGTGGGTTAACTTACCAACAAGCACGCAAACAAATTTGCGCTGAAAGCAACAAATTAAAAGCAGAATACCAAACTTTCATAAAAAACAAGTATTCTGCAAATAAAAAATTATTAATTAAATATAAAGAGAATTATTCTCTTATTGATAATTTTAACACACATTATAAAAAAAACAAGGGGGAGCCACCAGAAATGTCCGAAGAAGAACTCAAACAATTACTGGTGGAATTAGACAACTTAGACTAACTCCCCTATTGAGTTCTTAACTCCCCTATTGAGTTCTTAACTCCCCTACCAACAAAGCACAGAACTTGCGTAAAACCACAGTGTAGCAAGACAACTAATAAACAATCAAGATATGGTCTTTATCATATCGTTTTTGCTGTTTAGAAAATCACTTATTTTTATTATCTATTTTTTCCAATAAAAAACCAAGATAAATATCATTACTATACCAAAACTAAATTTATTAAATAAATTTAGCAGTATATTATTTAAAAAGTACTAAATATATTAAAATTTAAGATTTAATTTATATAAAAATATTGTTTATACTGCGGAACAACAATCATTTTGGCATGCCAAGTACCCCAAACCCCATATTACCCCAGCGTTGTTGATAGCTTGGGGTTTTGGGTTAATGTTTGTGTTCCGCAGTGGCGATTATTTAAAATCTTTTTGTTAAAATTAAAATATAAAAATAGAAACACAAAGAATTAAGCATTTTATATTTCTATTTTTATAAAAGAAAGGAGTTATTAAGTTATGAAAAAAATATTAAGTTTAATTGGAACAACAGTTGTAACAACAAGCGGAACAGCACCTTTAATGGCAATGATGCCAAGTACAAGCTAACGATGACCTCAACACCTACCCTGATTTAATTGTTTAGAAAACTGATGGAACAACTCAATTAGTGGAATTTGAACGAAAACGAAAAATCCCCAAACGGTTTTTTAAAAAACTTGATGGTCTCCGAAAATACTATAAAGACAATTACCAAGTCCACTGAATTACCCCAACGCAAACACTTGGTAACTGAATACAAAGTCAAATTGACAAAGACGACTTTAAAACAGAACAACAACAAGTCATTATTTGATCCACACCATAACTAAACACCCATGAAATATAAAAAAAATAATAATGATGTTTAAAAAATTACTGCAAACCCATTTTAATATATAATTAAAATAACATTATATAATTAAAATAACATTTTACTAAATATAATATTTTTTGATTGTAAATAGAAGACCAAAAATATAATATATTAACTAATTTATGATGCATGCTATACCAGAACCAAAAATATAGCCTATCAATATTCCTATTTTAACATTGTTAACAATTTTACTTGCCATAGATCTTATATTATTAGTTAATCCAAAAAATGCTGCTGCAGATGAAAAAAAAATAATTACTATAGAATTATAAATTACTACTCAAATAATTCCTCTCTTAAAAACTATGTTTAAATTATTTCAACTTAAATATTTATTTACTTTATTAATTTGGTTACTGATTTCTGTTATATATGAATATGGTATTCCTTTAGTACTTGGGAAAAAAGAAAAATAACTTTTTTTGTCATTAGTATTTAATTGATAATAATATTGATTTGTTTTTTATATAATATTGTTAATTAAATTAAAATTATTAAATATTTTTTCAGAAATAGTATTATATGAAATGATAAGCAATAGTATAAATCTTTTATTTATTTTTATCTTTTTTGTGAAAATGTAAAAAATATTTTATTAGGTTCATTAAGAAAAAATTCATAATTAATTTTATCTTGTGAGTATTCCTTTTTTTGTTGTTTTTGATAACTACTGACAGTACTAACATTTGGCATTGCTGCCCCAATAGTAATGGTTAATATACTTAATATATTTAATAGTTTTTTCATTTTATTTATTCCTTTTTAAAATTGTATTATTTGATATTTTGCTAAGTTGAAAATTAATATTTTTGATATAAAAAAAATCTTATTTTTACTTTAAAATAATAAATATGTTATAATGTATAGAAGGTTATAACAATGTATTAAAAATGTATTAAAGGAATATTAATTATGAAAAAATTATTAAGTATATTAAGTGCAGTTAGCTTAACTGTAACTGGAGCAAGCAGTATTGTTGCTTGCAAAAAACCAGAAAAAACAAAAGATATAAACAAACAAACAAATAAACAAAATTTAAGTAAGTTAATTACAACACCTAATTTAGGTGATATTACAATGGCAAGTGCCACACCAACAACAGATGAATTAGAGACAGCTATTAAAGCAAAAAACACTAATTATCAAAATGGTGATGTTACATTTTCAGAAATTAAAGCGACAGAAGCAACAGTGACAGGGGCAACAAATAAATATACTGGAACAGTTAAATTAAGTTATACGAAAAAAGTAGTATTATCACCATTAAATAGTTTTATTACAGAAACTGATTTAGGTGATATTACAATGGCAAGTGCCACACCAACAACAGATGAATTAGAGACAGCTATTAAAGCAAAAAACACTAATTATCAAAATGGTGATGTTACATTTTCAGAAATTAAAGCGACAGAAGCAACAGTGACAGGGGTAACAAATAAATATACTGGAACAGTTAAATTAAGTTATACGAAAAAAGTAGTATTATCACCATTAAATAGTTTTATTACAGAAACTGATTTAGGTGATATTACAATGGCAAGTGCCACACCAACAACAGATGAATTAGAGACAGCTATTAAAGCAAAAAACACTAATTATCAAAATGGTGATGTTACATTTTCAGAAATTAAAGCGACAGAAGCAACAGTGACAGGGGCAACAAATAAATATACTGGAACAGTTAAATTAAGTTATACGAAAAAAGTAGTATTATCACCATTAAATAGTTTTATTACAGAAACTGATTTAGGTGATATTACAATGGCAAGTGCCACACCAACAACAGATGAATTAGAGACAGCTATTAAAGCAAAAAACACTAATTATCAAAATGGTGATGTTACATTTTCAGAAATTAAAGCGACAGAAGCAACAGTGACAGGGGCAACAAATAAATATACTGGAACAGTTAAATTAAGTTATACGAAAAAAGTAGTATTATCACCATTAAATAGTTTTATTACAGAAACTGATTTAGGTGATATTACAATGGCAAGTGCCACACCAACAACAGATGAATTAGAGACAGCTATTAAAGCAAAAAACACTAATTATCAAAATGGTGATGTTACATTTTCAGAAATTAAAGCGACAGAAGCAACATTGACAGGGGCAACAAATAAATATACTGGAACAGTTAAATTAAGTTATACGAAAAAAGTAGTATTATCACCATTAAATAGTGTTATTACAACACCTGATTTAGGTGATATTACAATGGCAAGTGCCACACCAACAACAGATGAAATAGAGACAGCTATTAAAGCAAAAAACACTAATTATCAAAATGGTGATGTTACATTTTCAGAAATTAAAGCGACAGAAGCAACAGTGACAGGGGCAACAAATAAATATACTGGAACAGTTAAATTAAGTTATACGAAAAAAGTAGTATTATCACCATTAAATAGTGTTATTACAACACCTGATTTAGGTGATATTACAATGGCAAGTGCCACACCAACAACAGATGAATTAGAGACAGCTATTAAAGCAAAAAACACTAATTATCAAAATGGTGATGTTACATTTTCAGAAATTAAAGCGACAGAAGCAACAGTGACAGGGGCAACAAATAAATATACTGGAACAGTTAAATTAAGTTATACGAAAAAAGTAGTATTATCACCATTAAATAGTGTTATTACAACACCTGATTTAGGTGATATTACAATGGCAAGTGCCACACCAACAACAGATGAATTAGAGACAGCTATTAAAGCAAAAAACACTAATTATCAAAATGGTGATGTTACATTTTCAGAAATTAAAGCGACAGAAGCAACAGTGACAGGGGTAACAAATAAATATACTGGAACAGTTAAATTAAGTTATACGAAAAAAGTAGTATTATCACCATTAAATAGTTTTATTACAGAAACTGATTTAGGTGATATTACAATGGCAAGTGCCACACCAACAACAGATGAATTAGAGACAGCTATTAAAGCAAAAAACACTAATTATCAAAATGGTGATGTTACATTTTCAGAAATTAAAGCGACAGAAGCAACAGTGACAGGGGCAACAAATAAATATACTGGAACAGTTAAATTAAGTTATACGAAAAAAGTAGTATTATCACCATTAAATAGTGTTATTACAACACCTGATTTAGGTGATATTACAATGGCAAGTGCCACACCAACAACAGATGAATTAGAGACAGCTATTAAAGCAAAAAACACTAATTATCAAAATGGTGATGTTACATTTACAGAAATTAAAGTGACAGAAGCAACAGTGACAGGGGCAACAAATAAATATACTGGAACAGTTAAATTAAGTTATACGAAAAAAGTAGTATTATCACCATTAAATAGTGTTATTACAACACCTGATTTAGGTGATATTACAATGGCAAGTGCCACACCAACAACAGATGAATTAGAGACAGCTATTAAAGCAAAAAACACTAATTATCAAAATGGTGATGTTACATTTTCAGAAATTAAAGCGACAGAAGCAACAGTGACAGGGGCAACAAATAAATATACTGGAACAGTTAAATTAAGTTATACGAAAAAAGTAGTATTATCACCATTAAATAGTGTTATTACAACACCTGATTTAGGTGATATTACAATGGCAAGTGCCACACCAACAACAGATGAATTAGAGACAGCTATTAAAGCAAAAAACACTAATTATCAAAATGGTGATGTTACATTTTCAGAAATTAAAGCGACAGAAGCAACATTGACAGGGGCAACAAATAAATATACTGGAACAGTTAAATTAAGTTATACGAAAAAAGTAGTATTATCACCATTAAATAGTGTTATTACAACACCTGATTTAGGTGATATTACAATGGCAAGTGCCACACCAACAACAGATGAATTAGAGACAGCTATTAAAGCAAAAAACACTAAATATCAAAATGGTGATGTTACATTTACAGAAATTAAAGTGACAGAAGCAACAGTGACAGGGGCAACAAATAAATATACTGGAACAGTTAAATTAAGTTATACGAAAAAAGTAGTATTATCACCATTAAATAGTGTTATTACAACACCTGATTTAGGTGATATTACAATGGCAAGTGCCACACCAACAACAGATGAATTAGAGACAGCTATTAAAGCAAAAAACACTAATTATCAAAATGGTGATGTTACATTTACAGAAATTAAAGTGACAGAAGCAACAGTGACAGGGGCAACAAATAAATATACTGGAACAGTTAAATTAAGTTATACGAAAAAAGTAGTATTATCACCATTAAATAGTGTTATTACAACACCTGATTTAGGTGATATTACAATGGCAAGTGCCACACCAACAACAGATGAATTAGAGACAGCTATTAAAGCAAAAAACACTAATTATCAAAATGGTGATGTTACATTTACAGAAATTAAAGTGACAGAAGCAACAGTGACAGGGGCAACAAATAAATATACTGGAACAGTTAAATTAAGTTATACGAAAAAAGTAGTATTATCACCATTAAATAGTGTTATTACAACACCTGATTTAGGTGATATTACAATGGCAAGTGCCACACCAACAACAGATGAATTAGAGACAGCTATTAAAGCAAAAAACACTAAATATCAAAATGGTGATGTTACATTTTCAGAAATTAAAGCGACAGAAGCAACAGTGACAGGGGCAACAAATAAATATACTGGAACAGTTAAATTAAGTTATACAAAATCGTAATTTTTAATAAATTGTAATTTTATTGTTGCACTAAGGGGTCTAAGTCCTTAGTGCAACAATTTTTTATTTTTAATAACTTTTTGAATAAAAATAAAATTAATTTAAAATTATATTGATAATTTTAACTACTCTCTAAATAGTTAGACAATGTATTAATGAATAATATTATAAAGTTATTAAAAACAAATAAATCAAATAACGATGAAAAAAGTATGAGTTAATAATCTTATATATATAGTTATTTTCATTGTCTTTGTTCTTTTACTTCCAATAATTCTATATTATTTAATTTATTCTCTTAAATTAAATACTGCTGTAATTTTTACTTTATTAGGTTATCAGATTTTTAAACTTTTTGTTGTTGAATTTTATTTTAAAAAAATAATAAATATTTTAATAAAATATTTGATAAATTAAATTTAGATAAACAAAAAAAATATAATAAAAAGATTTTTGTTATTTATTTGTTTAGATATTTTTAAATTCCTTTCACTTTTGACATGTATTTTGATTATTTTAATATATAAATTAACTCCATTAGTTCCTCAATTAGAAAAAAATATTCTTTATTAGTAGCAATAATTTCGCTATATGTATTATTTATTATTAGTATATTTATTTATTGAATTAAATATTTTATATATAAAAATAAAAAAAAAAATGAAAAAATATATTTTAATGTTTTTATTTACTACCTAATTTAAAAATAGATAAAAACTGTGAAAAATAACAAAAACAAGCAAAAAACCACATCTAATTTATGGGTGTGGTTTTTTGCTTGTTTTTGTTATTTTTCACAGTTTTTATCTCCTGTGTTGATTGTAAATCATTCATCATGGATTTTTTGAATCATAAAATTACAATTCAAGCATTTTTGTAAATCAATATCAACAATCATTAAATTATGATTGATAGTGTCTTTATTATCTATTTTTTTCATAATTATTTTATCTACTTTCGTTTTTTCTTTTTTACGTTCACTTTTTTTGATTTCTTTTTTTTTATTTTATATTTGTTTTTTCTATTTCATTCTTTTTCTAATTTTTCAAAAAAATTAGTTAAATTTGCAAGTATAAATTGAAAATGTGCTTCTTTGTCAGTTTCTAATATTTCGTTTAACTCAGGGATAAAAGGTAAATTATCAATATATTCCATAAATTGTTTTTCGTGTTCGCCACAAATAGAAATAGCGGGCATTACAAGTAATGTTATTTTTTCACAATGGGGAGCAATACAAATATTTTCATCTAATTTCATCGTTATTTTATCTCCTTGATGAGTTCTTCGTATGCTTGTTTTTGTCGTCAATAATGTTTATTAGTTCAAATACTACTTAACTCATTTTCAGTCTTAATAAATGTATCTGAATTTTTTATTATGTTATTTAATAAATAATTAGCTAAATCATTTTTAACTAATAGTTTATATATAAAACTTGTATTTTCATTATCTTTGATATTATTAAATATTACTTTTATACCTGGTAAATCTCTATTATTTAATCTGCAAACATAATTTAATGTATTTTTCAAATCAATTAAACCTTTATAACTTCCATTTCCTGCATTTATGGGAATAATAATAATATCAGATATTGTTAAAAAATTTATTGCTAGTTCCTGTATTGTTGGTGGATAGTCAATTAACACATAATCATAACCATCAAAAGTTTCTTGGTTTGATTGATAAATCATATCAGCAATAATGTATCTTTGTTCAACAGCAAAAACAGTATTTATAATAGTATTTGAATTGGTTAATTCTTCATTTCCAGTTATAATATCTATATTTTTATGTTTTGTTTCTTGAGAAAGAGTTTTAATTTTTATATGTTTTATAGCATTTTTGCTTGAGACTAATTCAATTATTGAATTATCATTATTTCCTTTCTTACTTATTAATTGAACCGATAAGGTTGCTTGCGGGTCTAAATCAATAAGTAACACCCTTGCCCCATCAAGTGCTAACTTATAAGCAACATTTTTGCAAAGCGTTGTTTTTCCGACACCACCTTTTTTATTACAAAAACTAATCATCTTCATTGTTGTTATTTCCCTTT
>NZ_CP012423.1 GCF_001274875.1 Spiroplasma kunkelii CR2-3x | reverse complement strand
TTTTTTGTCAGTTTCTAATATTTCGTTTAACTCAGGGATAAAAGGTAAATTATCAATATATTCCATAAATTGTTTTTCGTGTTCGCTACAAATAGAAATAGCGGGCATTACAAGTAATGTTATTTTTTCACAATGGGGAGCAATACAAATATTTTCATCTAATTTCATCGTTATTTTATCTCCTTGATGAGTTCTTCGTATGCTTGTTTTTGACGCCAATAATACGGGTTTTCCCAAATACTTATAAAATCATTATTTGATGTAGTAAAAACTTCCGATGTTTTAATTTCAACATTAGACAATAATTTACTAAAATCGTATTTATTTAACCATTTCATTATTTTAGTACGATTGTCATTATCACTAATATTATTAAATACTATTTTTAATATTGGTTTGTTGCGTTTTAATTCAGTTATTATTAATTCTAAATTATTATTTAAGTCTAATATTCCTTTAAAACTTGTACTATCACAATTAGTAGGAACAATTATTAAATCACTAAATATTAATCAATTTAAACTTAAATCATCTGTTGTTGGTGGATAGTCAATCAACACATAATCATAACTATCAAATATATCTATGTTTTTTTTGTAAACTTGTAAACCGACTAAATACCAATTATGATTATCATAAATTTCCCGCATAATTGGTAGTGTTTTTCTTAGTGTTTCACCACCAACAATAATATCAATATTTTTATATTTTGTTGGTTGAATTACTTTATTTATGGGTATTTCACAATCACTCGCAATAATTTTATGCAATGATTTTGACATATCTATATTTTCATACTGTAATAAATAACTTAAACTAGCTTGGGTATCTAAATCAATTAATAAAACTTTTTTATTATCATCTGCTAATTTATAGGCGACATTTTTGCATAATGTTGTTTTACCAACCCCACCTTTTTTATTACAAAAACTAATCATCTTCATTTTTACTATTCTCCAATCTATTAAAATAATCTTCTAAAATTTCATTCATTAAAGTTGTTTTACTTCATTTTCTTTTTTGTGCTAATTCATTAAATTTTAAAATTAAGTTAACTTTACAAGTCATGGGAGTTAACTTAATTCTTTTATCTTTTTTTATTTCAGCAGAAAAAGAAACAGTTTTGTTTAGTTTTTTTTCAATATCTATATCTTTTTTATCTAAAATTGGCATTTTATTTTCCTTTCTTATATATTAATATTACAAATATTACTTATATTATAAATATTACAAGTAATATTTTATAATAAAAGTAAAATAAATCAAGCATTTTATATAAAATATTACTTATATTATAAATATTACAAGTAATATTTATAATTATTTTAATTAATAACATCTTTTATTACCATTTACCCGCGAAAATAACTTTCAGTGCGTCACAGACAACGATAGCAAAACAAGCAATAAAAAACCCTTATTTTATAAGGGTCTTTAAATGATGATATAATGTTATCAACTAATAAATTTATAAGGAGTTAAAAATGGAAAATAATGAAAAAAATTCGAACGAAATTTGAAAAAACGAAATAGAAGTTGGTCAAACATTAACGCAAAAAGAACAAGACGGCAAAATAAAGGCAATTTATCAATATCTCAGCAAAACTAATAAGGGGGATTACTTACAAGCAAAATTAACTAAACACATTGATTTTCCAGATAAAATAAGATTAAAACTTGGTAGATATAGTAAAAATAATCCTAATGATTTTAAAACGTGAAAAAGAAATGGAAATAATTTTGATGATAAATATGAATGTGGTGTGCAATTAAAAAGTGAAGAACTGAAAAATTTAATAAATTTTTTAAAAGAAAGTAAAAATAATACTTTTTTATTTCATCCCGAAGAAAGGACTATATATAAAAAAATTAATAGCGAAGATATTGAAATCTTAAAATTAATAAAACAAAAACCTACAATATTAAAAGAATTAGATATAAATAACTTAGAATACGCAAAAAATGAATATGATATACGTTCTTTGAAAATTGAAGAATTTGAAAATATGATTGCAAATGAAAAATTAACAGAAGACGATTGACAAACTTTTTTAAATGAAAATATTCATATTTTACAAATTTGTATACCATCGTTTTTTAAATATATAGGCGAAAAAGTTTATGCTGGGGGTAAAACAATTAATGGTAAAGATGGTGTTTATCCTGATTATGCTTTTACTGATTCTTTAAATAGCATTGCTTTTATTGAAATCAAAAAACCCCAAACAAACTTAATGAAAGAAAACACATATAGAAATAATGCTTTTGCACCTAGCGAAGAATTAAGCGGTGGAATTTCTCAGGTATTATCACAACGTCATATTTATTATTCCAAAGAATCTGATAAAACAGAAAATAACCCTTTTTATAATTCTCCGTGCTATCTTATAATAGGTAATCTATCTAAATTAAATAAAAAACAAAACCAAAGTTTTTCTTTATTTAGGAATTCTTTTATGAATATTAATATAGTAGCATTTGATGAAATTCTTGAAAGATTAAAAATCTTTATTGAAACAATAAAAAAAACAACTCTAAATACGATTTAGATAACTTTAATATATAAACTTAATTTAATTAATTATAAACTAAACTGGGCTCGCGGAGATTTTTTGAATTTTATGTAAATTACTATAAATTTAAAAAAAATTTTGCCACACTTTTTAAAGTAGTTGGGAAAAATTCTAAGCGTTAAGCGAAGAATTTTATAAAGGTTCCCAAATTTGTTTGAAAGAATTTCAAAACTTTTTTTAACTTGTAAGTCATTTTATCATAAAATTTTAAAAAATCAACCGCTCACCCAAAGGCAAAAATTAATCACTTATGTACAAAAAAGCAGATGTTATTTTTATAACATTTATTCATTATTGTTTCAAATTTCGTAGGTGTGTTGTAATGGGTAAGCAGCAATATTGTTAATTTGATTTTTAATTCAATCCGTTAGAGTTTGGGTTGGCATAATTCAGTGAATTTTACCACCCGCAACAAGTCAGTCACGAAAGTTAATTAATTTCGTTTTGAACCGGTCTGGTGACTTTCGGATGCGTTCAAATTCGACATATATTTCACTATCATCATTTTTAAAAACAATTAGGTCAGGATAGGCGTTGAGATTGCCGTTTTCCATTTTTAACTCTCGTTCAGTTTGATAGTGTATAATGTCGGTCTGACTACAAAGTCATTTGATTAACATATCTTGGTGTTGTAATTCATAGTAATTTACTTTAATACTTTTTTTATGAACTCGCCCCAAGTGACTTTGTGCTTTACTGGTTAAAGTATAATAATTTTTTTTCGGTAGCGTGTCCACATTCAAAAACTTATTATTAACTAATTTCATAATAAATTTGTATGTAATATTCTCTTTTTTATTTAGTAACAAAGAGATTTGTTCTGTGTTTAAATATCCCCAACGATTTATCATTATCATTATTTTGTCTTGTTCACCCATAATATATCAACTCCTTATAAACGACTTTTATCCTACTAATAGGGTGGGGTTTTTTCTTTTTTGCGTTCGCTTTTTTCTTTTAAGGGCATGGGCAAAAAGAAAAAAGCGAACTAGGTTGTTGTTTATTGGTTGTATTTGTTGAAACAAATACAACCAATAAACAACAACCACTGCGGAACGATAACATTAAGCCGAAACCCCGTGCTATCAACAACGTTGGGAGTGCGGGGTTTCGGGTGCTTGGCGTGCCAAAATGCTTGTCGTTCCGCAGTTTAAACAAATTTTATATTACAATGTTTTTTATATAAATTTTATACATTAATTATACATTAATTTATACATATTTAGTAATTGATTAAATAAAATTACTTAAAAAAAATAGGTAGAATTTAATATATTCTTTTTGTTTTGTTATATTAATGGAATTTATTTTGGATTTCTATTGGAAGAAAAAGAAACAAAAAAAATCTTGTTTTATCAAACAACAAAAATGATATGATAAAGACCATATCTTGATTGTTCATTCATTGTCTTGCTACTCGGTGGTTTTATGCAAGTTCTGTGCTTTGTTGGTAGGGGAGTTAAGAACTCAATAGGGGAGTTAGTCTAAGTTGTCTAATTCCGCTAATAGTTGGGTGAGTTCTTCTTCGGATAATTTTGGTGGATAACCCTTGTTTTTTTCATATTCTTTGTTATAATTATTAACAAGAGAATTATTTTCTCTGTTTGTTTTAATTCTTGCAGAATACTTGTTTTGTATAAAAGTTTGGTATTCTGCTTTTAATTTGTTGCTTTCAGCGCAAATTTGTTCGCGTGCTTGTTGGTAGGTTAACCCACTTAAAAAAGGGTTAGTTGCTTGTTCTTTTTCGTATCTTCGAGCAGACACAGTTAAATAATGCAATTCTTTAATTGCGGTGTCGCGGATTGCTTGATAACCTGCCAAGCGGTATTTGTTATTATTTTGTGTGTTATAAATTCAGTAGTTAAAAAACATATCAAGACCAACCAAAAAGTATTTACCAGTTTTGTCTAAGAAACACATTTTTTTTGGTACACAAATAAATTTGTCATAAATTTTTACCTTATAACTATTATTACGAGTAGGGTGTTGTTGAACACATTTTTTCGGTAGGTAAAAATTTGAGACATGTTTTTTTTCGTCAAGTTGATTAATAATTTTATGATTAAACCCATTTATTTCGACAAAGTGATAATTAATTAGTTCTGTTTGTTGTAATGTTTTCATATTATTTGTCCTTTCCAATAATAGTTAATTGCATAATAATATGCTCCTTTGGGTGGTTTTGAGCGAATTTAAACCCCTATTCAGCGTTGATATTTTTCAAAATATTTCCCTATTCTTTGGTTTGATTTCAACGCTGATATAAACTTAATTTTTTTCATTATTTTGATATTAAATAAAAAAATAGGTAGAATGAACTTTTTTTCACTCTACCTATACACAAAAATTAAAAAATGTTATAATTTAACCAAGAACCACCACAAATGTGCGGTTCAATTAAATTATATCAGACCCTAGTTAAGTAGTTTGTCAGACCACTTAATAGGTGTATAGAAGAATGACTGTTGGGTCATTTTTCTTTGTTTTTATTTAGTTGTTTTAATTCTACCACAAATGTGCGGATAAAAGATTTTTTTATCACTCCTTTTGAGGAAAACAAATAAAAAGGGAAATAACAGACCGCTATTTCCACAAACATTATAATAATTGATAAACACATTCTAAGGTAAATAAAATATGTTAAAATTGTTTATGGAAACACAGTTCTTTCAAAATGGTTGTGTTTCCATTTTTAAATTGTCCTAGCATTAAAGTGCTAACAAATTAATTATATAGCAAATAAATAAATTTATCAAATATTTTGTTAAAAAATAAAAACACCTTATTTTATAAAGGTGTTTTTATTTAAACCTAATTTATAAAGGTGATGTATTTTATATACATCGTTGTTAATATAACATAATTTAATTGTTTCGTTTATTTTTTTCTTTTTTATTCTTGCTCAATTTTAAAGTAATTTCCAATTGTATTTGTTACAATTTTTCAACCTTGATTATTACCACAAGAAGAAAAATGATTATTTATTTCTTGAAAATGATTATAAATAATTTTTATTAAAGTATTAATATCATCATCAGTAATTGATCCGCCTCAGCCGCTATGATTTTCTTTATGAAAATTAGTTATTTCTAATTTTATTTTATTTTTAAATTCTTGATAATTATTTGAATTTTCTTGATAAATTTGTTTAATTTTATTTCATTCATTACTATTAATATCTAATTTTAATTGATCGTGAGCTAAAAATTTATAGTATTTTTCAATTTCATTATATTGATTATGTAATTCATGCTTAACTGCTTGTGAATTATTTTCATGATTATTTAATCATCAAATTATTGCTGTTCCTGCAATTGCTAACCCTCCAATTACTAATGATAAGCCTAGTGTTTCAGGTGCTAAAGCCGCAGCAGTACCAGCTTCCGCTCCAATAACTGCCCCTTCAGTTACCACAGCTGTTGTTCCTTCTACAACTGATAATGTTTCAGCTGCTGTTAAACCTTCTGATAAAAGCGGTGTTAATTCTACTGCTTCACCCGTTGATACAGCAGCACTACTTGCCGACCCACCAACAGTTATTTTTGTACCAACCGCAATAATACCAGTTCCAATAGCAGATGTACTAATTACTATTAATTTATCTTTAAAAACTTTTTTATCATTTTGAGATAATGTCTGATAGTGCTGATTTATTTCATTTAATTTTTGTTGTTTTTCTTTTTTTGATAAATTATTAAATTTATCAACAATTTTCTGATTAGTTAATAACTCTTCTTTTGTTGCTATTGGTTTTATTGTTGCATACTCATTTTCTGTTGTTGTAGAAACAAATTTTACTTGTTTTAATGTAAAAGAAACATTAACAGTATCAGTTATCAAATGAGCATAATCATTATTATCAATATAAGTATAATTTGGTAAATATCCTCGAACTATTGCTGAATTATTAGTAATATTAAAAATACTTCTTATATAATTTATATCCATATTTGGATTTAATAATAGAATTTTTTTTGCAATAGTATCTTGTGAATTATCTGGTAATTCACCTAAATTAGTAACAGTTAATCTGGATGCTATTGAATAATTATTGGTATTAAAATTTACTCTTACAAATTCTTGGGTATCAATGTTTCTTATTATTGCTGAATTTTGTGTTACATTAGTAACTGATAAATAATTAATCGATGGAGCTAAAGTAGGTATTTGAGGATTTAATCTTACTAATTCATTATAAATATTAATAGGAATATTACTATATATATCTCCTAAATTTATATTTGTAATAACTGTTGAAAGTGTTAATCTTTGAGCTGTAAAATTTAATGTAAATCTTATTGAACTTGGGATTGAATATTCATTTGCTTGAATATTTATTCTTGCATGTATTATTGCACTATTTGGTGTTATATTTTCAATTACAATATTTTCTAAAAAATCTGGTCTTGATAAAATTGGATGATTAATTTCACGCAATCTGGCAATAATTCGTTCTTGATTATTGATTTCAATCTCACCAATATTAACAGTTGTAATAAGTTCTTGTAAACTTGGTGGTGCTTGTCGTTTGTGCCGTTCATAAGAATTTAAAGCAATGACATTTGGCATTGCGGTTCCGGCAATTGTTAATACACTTAATAAATTTAGTAGTTTTTTCATTTTGTGTTTTCCTTTTTGAAATTATGTTATTATTAAATTAAATTATAACATAATTTAATTGTTTTTTAATTGTTGAAATACGCCATCTAAACAAGTAGGATCAACCGCAATTTTTTAAATAAATAATTTGCCACTTGGTAGTGTAGTTTTTAAATAGCATTCACCAATTTTAAGGGTTTTAAGGTCGTTCGGGTGAACAACAAACTCATCCACCGAACGCACTGACCCCATATCAGCGGTGTTGTTTTTGATAATTTGAATGTTGCTCGTGTTTTCGATGTTATGTTTTTTTCGTTTAAATAAAAAACCAAAGGCGATAAAAATCATATAATATAATTTTTCACCATTTTTATTTGGTGAAATCAAAAATATTGTGAAAATAGCAACAATAACAGTTGTAATAACACCTGCTAGTAAAGATAATTTAGCAAGCAAAGTCAAAGAGCAAGTTATCAAAACAACTGCTACAAAAATAATAAAAAGTTCTGGTCAACCAATACCACCAAGAGCGTTGGAAACAGTAAATCGTACTCTACTTGCTTTTTTAGTGATTATTTTTGAATTATTTTCCATTGTTTTTGTCTCCTTTATCTTTTTTCTTATTAATGTTTTCTTGTTTTAAAACACTATCTTTATTTAATTTTTGTTGGTGTTGTTCTTTGAATTTTTGATAATCACTTATATTTGTCATAACCTTATCTTTGGTTTTTATTGCTTGGCCAACAACTGCACCCGCAACACCACCCGTATTAGGGTTAAAACCACCAAACAAAGTTCCTACTGTTGCTTCTTTAAATGGGGTTCCACTTTTCATTGCACCACTTATCCCTTGGGTTAAACCAAGTGGTTTACCTACCGCATTACGAGCGGCAAATTTTCCCGATTTTCATGCGAATTTACCCCCAATTTTAGCAAGATTAGTCGCCATTCCAAAGGACATCAGATTACCAATACTATCGCTCATCGCTGTGTTTCCACCGATTAAACTTGTTATAATTTGCGGTGATTTTGCAACTGCAAAACCAAAGGCAAAAATACCAAGTAAGATAAAAATTGGTTGTGATAAAGAATTAGGAATTAAGATTGCCACTTGTCCTAAAACGGCGATACTCATAATAAATATGTTATAAGTTATAAACATAAAGGCATAACTTATAAATCGCCCCATAACCATATCTTTTCAATTACGAAATTGATGTCCTTGGTCAGCAACACTCATTACAACAACAACAGGCGAATAACACAATAAGATAAATAATTCAATTACCCGTCAAAACAGAAACAAGCATACAGTAAACATAATATAAACCATAAAGCACTCCGAAACCAAACAAATAATATAACTAAAATTACCACTATCATCAAAAGTCCACGAAACAGGAATATAGTGAAACTGATGAACACCACTCATAAAACTACTATTAAAAATTGCCAAAGCAATATTATTTGTATCAATCGGAGCATTTTGCAAAAACAATTTAACAATCATCGTCATAATTGTATTTGCCATAATAAATAATGTCGGTATTAGCGGAATAGCAATAATGATAATCAAAATATTAGTAATTGCTGATTTCATTTCGTGGCGGCGATTATTATACATTCACGCTATCGCTTTTGTACCGATAATTACAAGAAACATTGCCATTGCAATACCAAACAGCAATCGAAACAACATTACCACTAATACCATTTATTTTGGTTGGCGTTGTTGACCCCGCAAACAACTTATACGCACCGGTATCTGTGCCAAAATAAATATTATTGTTTTTATCAATAGTTATGGAATTAATATTATTATTAACTCCGTTCATTTCTTTTATTGATAGATATTCGTTGTTTGAGTTAGATGTCAAAGTATTAGTTAATGGTACTGCCGCTAGCAAAGGTGCGGGTGTGCTTGTTGTCAGCGTAGTTATTGTTAAGATACTTAATAATTTTTTCATCGTTGTTTTCCTTTCTGAACAATAAAAATAGGAATAGCACAACCGCACTATTCCCACAAGCAATTTACAAAATATTTCACAGTGTTACCCAAAAAATAACACCAAGAAATATGTTAAAATTGTCTGTGGAAACGCTAGGTGTGAACTAGTGTTTCCACGATAGTAATTTATCTGTAAAATAAATTACTATCACTTTTAATAAAATTTAAGAAGCAGTAAGGAGGCTAAATCACTTACTAGTAATATTTTACCATATCTAATTTATAGGTGTGGTTTTTTGTTTATTTGTTATTCCCCACAGTTTTTATCCCCTGTGTTAATCGTAAACCACTCATCATCGACTTTTTGAATCGTAAAACTACAATTCAAGCATTTTTGTAAATCAACATCCAAAAATGCTAATCAATGATTGATAGTATCTTTATCTCAAAAATTAGGGTTATTAAAAGTGTCCATAATTTCATCTATAATATTTCTCATATTATCCCATGTTTTTGCTTTTTTAGAATTATTATTTAATAATACCCAATATTCGGTATCTAACATATTTCATAGTTTTATATATTTCATTTGATAAGAAGATGCTTCATTTAAAGAGTTAAATCCAAAAGTATCATAATACTTAATAGGATTACTTTTTTTTCTTTCCCATTCTTCTACAGCGGAATTAGCCCCCCCTAAGTTTATTTTTTATATTTACTAGTGTCTTAGTTTTTTCTCAAAAATTATCAAAATCTTTTATACTTATATCATTTTTGTTTAAAATACTAATAATTTTAGATTTTATTGTTTCGTTTATTTTTTTCTTTTTTATTCTTGCTCAATTTTAAAGTAATTTCCAATTGTATTTGTTACAATTTTTCAACCTTGATTATTACCACAAGAAGAAAAATGATTATTTATTTCTTGAAAATGATTATAAATAATTTTTATTAAAGTATTAATATCATCATCAGTAATTGATCCGCCTCAGCCGCTATGATTTTCTTTATGAAAATTAGTTATTTCTAATTTTATTTTATTTTTAAATTCTTGATAATTATTTGAATTTTCTTGATAAATTTGTTTAATTTTATTTCATTCATTACTATTAATATCTAATTTTAATTGATCGTGAGCTAAAAATTTATAGTATTTTTCAATTTCATTATATTGATTATGTAATTCATGCTTAACTGCTTGTGAATTATTTTCATGATTATTTAATCATCAAATTATTGCTGTTCCTGTAATTGCTAACCCTCCAATTACTAATGATAAGCCTAGTGTTTCAGGTGCTAAAGCCGCAGCAGTACCAGCTTCCGCTCCAATAACTGCCCCTTCAGTTACCACAGCTGTTGTTCCTTCTACAACTGATAATGTTTCAGCTGCTGTTAAACCTTCTGATAAAAGCGGTGTTAATTCTACTGCTTCACCCGTTGATACAGCAGCACTACTTGCTGACCCACCAACAGTTATTTTTGTACCAACCGCAATAATACCAGCTTCAATAGCAGATGTACCAATTACTATTAATTTATCTTTAAAAACTTTTTTATCATTTTGAGATAATGTCTGATAGTGTTGATTTATTTCATTTAATTTTTGTTGTTTTTGTTGTTTTGATAAGCTATTGAATTTATCAAAAATTTTTTGATCAGTTAATATTGCTTCTTTTGTAGGTGTTAATTTTATTTTTTCAAGAGCATTACTACCATCAACCGAACCCGATCCGTTACCACTTTCAGTTCCTACTAAAAATGATTCAATATTATTAGTTTGACAATTATTATCTTCTAATTTATTTTTAATTAGTTCTTTATCATTTTCATCGGATGTTTTTGAATTACGAATACTAAAAGTAAGAAGATTTTGATATTGAATTAAAGGAAAAGGGCTATTTGTTCTATTTCACTGAATTATTGCTGAATTTTCTGTTATAGAATTTTCTCTAATTGTGAAAAAATTAATATTAATATTAGGATTTAGTTCTCTTACTCTTTGCAAAATAGTTTGTGGTCTATTATCTGGTATTTCACCTAAATTATTATGGTCAATTAAAATTGAATTTAATACATTTATATTAATATAATCATTAAAATTTACATTAATTCTATCATCACTGCGAAAAACTGTATAAAATTCTAGACCTGCACTTATTAAACTAAGTTGTGTATTTCTTAAAGTTGTTTGTCGATGATCAATAGCAAGAAAATCAAAAATATTTTGATAATAATTTGATAAATTTGGATTTAGTCGACGTAATTCATATATAATATCTCCAAAATTAATTTCACACTCATTTAAACCATATATTGTAATTGAAATATTATTACCTAAATTTCTATTTCTTATTATTGTTGAAAGTGTTGGAAGATTAAAATTAATCGTAAAATTTATTGAAGCTGGTATTGGATATTCATTTGATTGAATATTTTCTCTTGCATGTATTATTGCACTAGTTCTTGTAATATTTTCAACAACCATATTTTCTAAAAAATCTGGTCTTGATAAAATTGGGTGATTAATTTCACGTAATCTTGCAATAATGTGTTCTTGATCATTGATTTCAATTTCACCAATATTAATTGTTGTAATAAGTTCTTGTAAACTTGGTGGTATCATTGCCATTAAGGGGACAGGTGTGCTTGTTGTCAAAGTTGATATTGTTAATATACTAAATAGTTTTTTCATATCTTTATTTCTCCTTTGTTATTAAATATTTATATATTATTTTTATAACATTTACTCCGTATTGTTTCAAATTTCGTGATTATTTAGTTCTTTAATTTTTTTATCTTTTTCAGCAAGTTCTTTTTTAACTGTTTCATTTTCTGCTTGTAGTTTGTCAAATTTAATTGATTCTGTTGTAGTCATTACCCTTCCTCCTCAATTAATAGTTAATTGTATAATAATATGCTCCTTTCTGTGGTTTTGAGCGAATTTAAACCCCTTATCAGCGTTGCTATTTTCTAAAATATACAATTCCCCCCTTATTCTTTGATTTGATTTTAACGCTGATATAAACTTAATTTTTTTATTATTTTGATATTAAATAAAAAAATAGGTAGATGACTTTTTATCATTCTACCTATACACAAAAATTAAATTATATATTAACCTAATTAAGTGGTCTTCTTAACCGCTTAATAGGTGTATAGAAGAATGACTGTTGGGTCATTTTTCTTTTTATTTAGTTATTTTTATTTTACCACAAATGTACGGATAAAATATTTTTTATTACTCCTTTTAAGGAAAACAAATAAAAAGGGAAATAACAGACAGCTATTTCCACAAACATTATAATAATTGATAAACATATTTTAAGAAAAATAAAAATATGTTAAAATTGTTTATGGAAACACGGTTGTTTCAAAATTCTTGTGTTTCCGTTTTTAATTGTTCTAGCAATCTAGTTGCTAACAAATTCATTATATAGCAAATTATAAAAATATACAAATAATTTACTAAAAAATAAAAACACCTCATAAAAGGTGTTTTTATTTAAACCTAATTTATAAAGGTGATGTATTTTATATACATCGTTGTTAATATAACATAATTTAATTGATAATATTAAATTCTCTAACACTGTATTCAAGTTCGTTAGTGTTTTTGTTATTTTTGTGAAGATATTTAATTTCCATTGTTTTAGTATCTTTATTAAATACCTTGTTTAAATTATCCGCAGTTTCATTTCAAGTAACACATTTAATATTTTGTCCGTCATCATTTACTCAAAATGAAAACAAGTTGCGTTGGATATTATTTTTATCAGTAATTGTTTTAAACATTGCTTTATCAGCAAAAATTACATCTACCTCTTTTAAAAATAATTGATTATTTTTAAAATTTCTGTACATATAAAAAATCCCTTTCATTAATTAAAGTATTTTATAATATAAAAAATAATTTTTAAACTAATAAAAGAAATTAATAGCATAATAGATTAAATAAAATAAAAATACTTTAATTAATTTTAACCCAGTTATAAATATTTTAAAATACTTATTCATTAAAATATTGAATTAAATCATCTAAACAAGTAGGATCAACCGCAATTTTTTTAATAAATAACTTTCCACTTGGTAGTGTAGTTTTAAAATAACACTCACCAATTTTAAGGGTTTTAAGGTCGTTCGGGTGAACAACAAACTCATCCACCGAACGCACTGACCCCATATTAGTAGTGTTGTTTTTAAAGTCAAGTTGGCGGGTTAGTTTTTCGGTTTCTTGGGTACCAAAGACACTCGCAACATATTCCGCTGTATTAGGGTCTTTAATGTTATGACAAACAATACTATTAACATTACCAAAGATAGTGTCTGTTAAATTCATATTGTTTGTTTTTAGGTCGTTGATTGTTTGAAATGATAAAAAACACTGATAATTAAAACTACGCGACTTATTTATCAAGTTGATAATCGTTTCACTAGCAAAGACATTAAACTCATCTAAAACAATGTTAATTTTTTGATTAACTGGTTTTAGAGTGGTTAATTCTTTTAAGTCTTGGATAATGATTTTCGCAACCGAACCAGCTAGTTTAGGATACATTAATGAATTGATACTAAACAAAATCGTTTTATGTTTAGTAATTAATTCTAATAAATTGTTATCTTTGTCAAAACTAGCGTTTAATTGTTTGTTATAAATACTTAATTGATTATAAAGACCATTTATGTCTTTTTCACTAAAATTAGATAAAAGTGAAATATTATTGTTATTAAAATGAATTATTTTTTCTAATTGTTTAATTGGAAAATATTTAACTAAATTATCAAAACTAATAGCAATATTATTATTTAAAAGTGTATCCAGTAACAATAATAAATAATTATTTGCTATATTTTGATAATATGGTTCGGAAAAATCAAATACCGACATTATCTTATCTGATAACACAACACTATTTTTTGACCCAAAGGGATTATATTTTGTTGTCCCACCAATTTCTCAAATAAAAGCGTTAGGGTCTTGTTGTTTGACTTTATTAATTAAATCAATATCCCCCTTACCATCAATAATAATAGTTGTTTGTTTAAATAGTTGAGTTAATTGTTTTACCAAAAACATTAAGGTTGTTGTTTTTCCGCTCCCCGTTGTCCCAACAAGTATCGTATGCTGAGATAAATTAGTTTTTGGAATGCCATACTTATTATTAAGAGCAAGCATTTTTAACTGCAATGTTTTAAATTCCTTATCACTTGCTTTGCTGCTTTTTTGTTGTTTAATTTTAGGACTATCCATATTATCTATTTTATGACATACATAAAATCATAGGAAAAACAAAAAGGCAATAACAAACAACACAAGAGAAATAATCCAACTATATTTATCAACATAAGCAATATGAAAGTTTTTAAAATCTAGTGTATGATATTTTAAAAACATAATAATAATCGCCGAAGCACAATTTATAAAACACAACAGAATAAACGGAACTACAAAGATAAGAATAATTCAATAAATAATTTTATTGCTAATATTTTTATCTCGCCAATTAATAATCTTTTTTCACATTTAAAAAACTCACTTTCATTTAAAAAAATCGTTTTCTGTGGCGCATTGAAAAATATTTTAATGAATAAGATATATTAACTCAATGCAATAGAAACCGAATTTATTTATTTAATGATTGTTGATGTTTATTAAGTCATGCAACAATTTTTTTAAATTCACTTTGATATAGATTAATTAAAATTTGGCCTTGTCATATTTCACTTTTTAAATGTTGCTTGCTCTCAGTATCATATATTCATATTGTATATTCATCATCGACTTTTATACCAACGGCGAGCATTTTACCGTTACGCGAACTGTGAATACATTTTTTACTAATTCACACTGATAAACCTTTATGTTTGGGGATAGAAAATAAAAATGCTTTCTCGGTTTCGCGTTTTAGTTTTCTGCGTGCCAAAATGTTAACTGTTGTTCAGTTATTTTGTTTTACTTCCATAAACTATATTTTCTTTCCTAAGTTATTTATATCTTCTTGTGTTCCGATTGCTTTGATTTCTTCGCTTGTTGCGATAAATTGCAAAATATACCGCTTATCATTGATACTAAATAAACAAAGGCCTTTTCGGGGAGTTAAAATAATATTTTTCTCATAGGCATTTATCATATTGTTATCTGTCAATAATTCAGTATAATTTTGTAACCCGATTGAATTTAAGTGATGAATAAATTGATAAGTACACTGTTCAATTATTCCCCGTGCTTGTCGTTTAACATTTTCGCCATGTTGGGTAAAATCGCCGATGCTTTGCGTTAAAATATATAATATTCCGTTAAATTTTCGGCAAGTTTTAGATAAAGTAAATAAATAATTAAGAGCAAGCAAATTATCTTCGTTAATCAACAAGTGTGCTTCATCAATGGCAATGCAAATTCAACTTTGTTGTTCGGGTGGTAAGTTTAAGTTATCTTCTTTATTCTTTTTCATAACACGGTCAAGCAACGCTAATAACAAATACATTTGGGCGTTAGAAATTGTTTTTGATTTTGCCATGTTGTAAATATCAAAAACAATTAAGTCGCTTTTAATTTCTAAAGTACTAACACCATTAAATAAAACCCCATCTGCCCCTTTGGTTAGTTTTCACAACATTTTTTCTAACAAAGTATTTTTTTCTTTTTGATAAACCAAGTTATATAAATCATTTAAAATGGGATAATCTTTTGGAGTTAATTTACTTAAATTTGTTGCAGCTGTAATTTTAAAATTTTTATACAACTGAATAATATATTCTTGTAATTTTGCAAGGTCAATATTTGTTAAATCACTATACAAATTTTTAAACCATTGTTCTAATAAAGAGATATGTTCTGGAAAATTATCAGTAAAAATTTCTAGGGGGTTAATTTTTGCCTTTGGGTTATTACCAAATTCAATAATTTCGCCACCGTGGTAATTGGCAAAACTACCATATTCGCGTTGCGGGTCAATAATATAAATTTTGGTGTTATTACAATATAATCAATTTAATTGTTTTTTAACATTAAATGTTTTGCCAAACCCCATCTGACCAACAATAAAAGCGTTATGGCTTGCTCTTGTTGATGACTTTGTTTTGATGTCAAATATAACGGGTTGGAGTTGTTCATTTTCACCCATTATTAACCCTTGGGGGTCATTTAACGGTTTACTCGGAAATGGTCAAGCACTAGCAAGAGTAATGGCAGCCATTTCTTGTTCAATGTTTTTTAATTTATCATTATTGTTAAATAACAAACATTTATATATTTCAAATTGGCGAAATGTTAAATCATTAATAGTAAAGCGATTTCTTATCATTTCGTTTTTTAAATTTGAAACAACTTGGTCTAACTCTTTTTTACTATCAGCAAAGCAAGTGAAAATAATAGAAACCATTTTCAAAGTTTCACCGCCAACTTGAATAAGTTGTAATAATTCATTAAAATTTTGTAAATATAAACTATATTCAATATCTTCACTTGCTTTTTTTGTTTCTTGGTCTTGTGCTCTTCGTATCGCACGGTCAAGCAATTTAAACGCTGTTATATTGTCTAAATGACGAACACGAATAGAAATATTGACATTTTCTATTTCGCTAAAATTACTTAACCACATATCATTAACAGTCAACGGAAATTGATTAACAGTAAGATAACTAACAAATTTATTATTATCCATTTTCAAATATGTTGATGTTTCTTTAATGAGTGTTGCTAATGATGACTTTGTTGTATTTGTTGGTATAATTTTTTTATCAACAATTTTCTTAATTTCTTCGCTTGTTGGCAAAGTCAAAGAAAGATGTTGATTGTATGATAACAACGATAATTCAAGTTTTTTATCGTTGTTATTTTTAAAAACAATTAAATAATAATTTTGTTCTAACTTTAAATCTTGGTTTTCCAAGTATTTAGACATTGACAAAAAATTATTTAATTGTTGTGTTTGTGAATTTTTTAAACTATCTTGCTTTAAGGTCTGTGTAAGATAGTTTTTATTTTTGTCAAAATTCAACTTACTATCAATTTTAATAATTTCAAAATCAAAATTTAAAGCACGCAAATAATTCGAAAAATCATAAATCGGAGTGTTGCGTTCTTCTTGCGTTGACAATGTTAAATCAACAGCACTTATTTTATAAATAAGTGCTTGTTTATTATCAAAACAACACGGTTATTGATAATTTGAATGTTGCTCGTGTTTTCGATGTTATGTTTTTTTCGTTTAAATAAAAAACCAAAGGCGATAAAAATCATATAATATAATTTTTCACCATTTTTATTTGGTGAAATCAAAAATATTGTGAAAATAGCAACAATAACAGTTGTAATAACACCTGCTAGTAAAGATAATTTAGCAAGCAAAGTCAAAGAGCAAGTTATCAAAACAACTGCTACAAAAATAATAAAAAGTTCTGGTCAACCAATACCACCAAGAGCGTTGGAAACAGTAAATCGTACTCTACTTGCTTTTTTAGTGATTATTTTTGAATTATTTTCCATTGTTTTTGTCTCCTTTATCTTTTTTCTTATTAATGTTTTCTTGTTTTAAAACACTATCTTTATTTAATTTTTGTTGGTGTTGTTCTTTGAATTTTTGATAATCACTTATATTTGTCATAACCTTATCTTTGGTTTTTATTGCTTGGCCAACAACTGCACCCGCAACACCACCCGTATTAGGGTTAAAACCACCAAACAAAGTTCCTACTGTTGCTTCTTTAAATGGGGTTCCACTTTTCATTGCACCACTTATCCCTTGGGTTAAACCAAGTGGTTTACCTACCGCATTACGAGCGGCAAATTTTCCCGATTTTCATGCGAATTTACCCCCAATTTTAGCAAGATTAGTCGCCATTCCAAAGGACATCAGATTACCAATACTATCGCTCATCGCTGTGTTTCCACCGATTAAACTTGTTATAATTTGCGGTGATTTTGCAACTGCAAAACCAAAGGCAAAAATACCAAGTAAGATAAAAATTGGTTGTGATAAAGAATTAGGAATTAAGATTGCCACTTGTCCTAAAACGGCGATACTCATAATAAATATGTTATAAGTTATAAACATAAAGGCATAACTTATAAATCGCCCCATAACCATATCTTTTCAATTACGAAATTGATGTCCTTGGTCAGCAACACTCATTACAACAACAACAGGCGAATAACACAATAAGATAAATAATTCAATTACCCGTCAAAACAGAAACAAGCATACAGTAAACATAATATAAACCATAAAGCACTCCGAAACCAAACAAATAATATAACTAAAATTACCACTATCATCAAAAGTCCACGAAACAGGAATATAGTGAAACTGATGAACACCACTCATAAAACTACTATTAAAAATTGCCAAAGCAATATTATTTGTATCAATCGGAGCATTTTGCAAAAACAATTTAACAATCATCGTCATAATTGTATTTGCCATAATAAATAATGTCGGTATTAGCGGAATAGCAATAATGATAATCAAAATATTAGTAATTGCTGATTTCATTTCGTGGCGGCGATTATTATACATTCACGCTATCGCTTTTGTACCGATAATTACAAGAAACATTGCCATTGCAATACCAAACAGCAATCAATATATCGTACTAATATTATTCATACTAAATAATTGCTCACCTAACGCTCCCCCACCAATAAAGTACACGACATCCTGCATTCCACCCAGTAATCAAACAATCGGCTTAATAAAAATCAGATACAAAATAGCACAAAAACTATTTATCGCTCAACCAATAATGTCACCCATTATGTTTGACCCGCCAGTTGTTTCTACTGTTTCAACACTCAAAGTATTAGAGAAAAATGTTTGGATATTATTTGATGTTTCAGTATTTGGTAAAAACCACAATATTACTGATAATATCGCAATCACAATACAACCAATAATTAACAAGGGTGTCATCGCGATTGCTAATATTGTAAATATTCTTTTAAAATAGTAAGCAATAAATTGCTCTAACCCCTGTTTTAAAATTGGTTTTTTTGATTTTACAATCGTTAAATTATCTTGTTTTCGTTTTTGCAATAACATAATTACACCGCCTAACTTGTGATTGGTGCGATAGTGTCTTTAAACGACAAGACTATCGCACTGGCAAGGATAACAACTAGCAAGCAAATTAACACTCACATTACTTTTTTAATTGTTTCTTTGCGGTTGCTACTATCAGCGTTGAATTTACCTCCAATCGCATAAACCCCAATCATAATGATTGCTGAAACAACGGCAACAGCAATCAATATCGGCAATGCAATTCCTAAAATTTTATTAAGTAAGTCATTGACCCCACTTGTCGCTAACAAAGTCATCATTATTCATCACCGCCCTTGTTGTTTTCTGCTTCTTTTTCGGTTTCTTCTTTTTTAATTTGTTCAACTAATTTAAGATGGCGGCGGTTTTTTAATTTTCGGTAAAAAATATTTATCAAAGACAAACCGTTTAAACAACCATCCAAAAAGAGCAAGACCCGCCAAGACACCAACAACAAGACCAATAATTCACAATTTACTATCGCCTCCTTTATTGTTGTAGGTTGAACTGCTATTTTTTATTTGCAAAGAAAATTGCTCTGATGTGGCAGTACCGTATTTAACAGTAATATTACCTTTGTCGTTTGGTTTAAACTCACTTTCATTTAAATCAAACTCTACTTTGTTTACATCATAATTGTTGGTATTTACCTTATCAATTTTAATATCGCTTGGAATTTGGGTTTTTAACTGCTCTACAACTTTCTCTTTTGTCAAAGATTCGGTTGATAACAATTTGCCATTTGTTTTAAACCACTCAGCAACCGCAGTTGCAAATTGACTATCACTTGCTAGTTGCTGTCAATTTTTACTTTTTTTAAAAAGATTGTTTAATTGAATAGCACTATACCCACGGATATTATCATATCCACTTGCTTCTGCTCACTGTTCAAATTGTTTCCCATTATTAATATCAAAATAATTTGAAATTGTTTGCTTTGATGTAATTTGTAAATAAACATTGTTGGTATAACCTAAGTTATCAGACAATTCAACTATATATTTGCCGTCCTTTGTTGCTAACTGCGACCCATCAAGTTTTATTCCCATTTATCGGGTCAATCGTGTTTGATTGTGATGTTTTATTTCAATGCTCATCACAACCATACACAATCCCAGTTATGACACTGCTTGATGTTGGTTTTAGCAGTTTGATAGTGCTTTCACTACTTGTATAATAGAATGTGTTAACGGGGTTTGTCATTTTACTTGTATCAATTTGACCAAGATAATCTTTGACCACCGTTGCTTGTGATGATGTTGGTATTACATCAATTTTTAAATCCACTATTGTTGTCGGAACAACATTATAAGTTATATCAACCGAACCAATATAACTTTTGCTGTCAGGTTTTGCAGTTAAAGTTGCTTTATTATTGTCTTTGTTTGTTATTTCAATTTGTGAAAAATCAACAATACGAGAATTAAGTTGTTGAATTTTTGCTTCAATAGTATTGTCGTTATTATCAATAATATTACCTAAATTATTATCATCACCAAATTTAATCACATTGCTTAAATTTTCTTGTTTACTTGTTGTTGGTGGGTTAATTTTTGCTTGCATTGAGACAATAATTTCACTCTTGTATTGTTTACCTTCCAAAGTAAAAAATACTTGTAAATTATGGTCTCGTGGTGTGGTTTCGGGTTTAACATTGATTTTCCATTGTTTACTTGTTTGTCCTTGTTGGACATTATCAAACACAACTTTATCAATGTTTGGATTCACAATATCAATATTTAACTCCCCATCAACACTAAGCAAGTCGCTTCGTGTTCAAGTTTGCGTTTTTGTACTATCAACTAGATTAAACTGACTTTGTGTTTTTAACCACGACAAAGCAGTTTGCAAAACATAAATGCCATCATCAGTACCAAAATAAATATTGTCTTTACTATCAACAGCAATCGAAAGAACATAATCATTAATACCATTTATTTTGGTTGAGGTTGTTGAACCTTGTTTCAACACAAAAGCACCGTTGTTTGTTCCAAAATAAATATTGTCTTTACTATCAACAGCAATCGAAACAACATTACCACTAATACCATTTATTTTGGTTGAGGTTGTTGAACCTTGTTTCAACACAAAAGCACCATTGTTTGTTCTAAAATAAATATTGTCTTTACTATCAACAGCAATCGAATAAACATAATCATTGATATCATTTATTTTGGTTGGTGTTGTTTCACCTTGTTTTAAAACAAACGCACCATTGTTTGTTCCAAAATAAATGTTGTTGTCGCTATCAATATCAATCGACCTAACATAATAATTGATATCATTTATTTTGGTTGGTGTTGTTTCACCTTGTTTTAAAACAAACGCACCATTGTTTGTTCCAAAATAAATATTGTCTTTACTATCAACAGCAATCGAAAGAACATTACCACTAATGCCATTTATTTTGGTTGAGGTTGTTGAACCTTGTTTCAACACAAAAGCACCATTGTTTGTTCCAAAATAAATGTTGTTGTCGCTATCAATATCAATCGACCTAACATAATCATTGATATCATTTATTTTAGTTGCCGTTGTTGAACCCGCAGTCAACTTATAAATACCATTGTCAGTATTAAAATAAATGGTATTTGAATTATCAATAGCAAAGCAAATTTGGGACGATATAGTGATACCAGTTGCCCCGTTCATTTCTTTTATTGATAGATATTCGTTGTTTGAGTTAGATGTCAAAGTATTAGTTAATGGTACTGCCGCTAGCAAAGGTGCGGGTATGCTTGTTGTCAGCGTAGTTATTGTTAAGATACTTAATAATTTTTTCATCGTTGTTTTCCTTTCTGAACAATAAAAATAGGAATAGCACAACCGCACTATTCCCACAAGCAATTTTCCAACATATTTCACAGTGTTACCCAAAAAATAACACCAAGAAATATGTTAAAATTGTCTGTGGAAACGCTAGTGGTTGCTAGTGTTTCCACGATACTAGATTGTGTTGCAAACAATTTAGTATCACCAAATTTTTATTAAAAATATTTAATTACATAAATATTATACACTAGATACATTTTTATATCTAGTTTTTTATTTTATTGAAGAAAAATAGTATTTATATTTAAGGGAAGATTTTATATTTGATATTTGATACATTTAGAGTAACATAAAATACCAAAGATAAAAAATATCTTGGTAAGTAAATTATAACATAATTCTTTATTTACCACAGTTTTTATCGCCCGTGTTGATAGTATCTTTATTGTATACTTTTTTCATTGTTATTTTATCTACTTTCGTTGTTTGATTTTTCGGTTCGCTTCTTTTTCGGTTCGCTTCTTTTTCGGTTTCTTCTTTTTTATATTATATTTGTTTTTTCTATTTCATTCTTTTTCTAATTTTTCAAAAAAATTAGTTAAATTTGCAAGTATAAATTGAAAATGTGC